>NZ_CP084006.1 GCF_020181355.1 Collinsella aerofaciens | reverse complement strand
GTCGTGACGTTGCCGCCGAACGTGCCACCAGAAGACGAGTACAAGTTCTTTTGGAATAGCTACCAGTACATCGCCGACCGCGTGGGGCGCGGAAACCTCATGGGCGGCTATGTGCACATGGACGAGACCACGCCGCACATGCACGTACCGTTCACGCCGATTCTTGACGGGCGGTTCAACTACAAGAAGATGTGCGACCGCAAGTTCTATCAGACCTTCCACAAGGGCTTAGGAGACCGCCTTGAGCAGAAGATGGGCTACCGCCCAGAAGTGGAGCTGAGCGAGGAGACGCGGGCGCAGAGGGTCTATACGAGCCGTACAAAGGACATCGACAAGGTGCGCGGTGCGGTCGATAGGGCGATTGTGGAGCCTGCGCAGCAGGAAGCAGATCGAATCGTCGCGGCGGCTAAGGAGGAGGCCGCCGCTCTGCTGCAAGATGCCGAGGCGCAGAAGGCCGACCTTGTGGCACAGATTGCCGACAGGCGGGGAGACCTTGCCGAGCTGGACAGCCAACTCGAAGACGTGAAGCTCGATATTGCCGATGAAGAAGACCGATTGGAGTGTCTTCGGCAACGAGCGGACGGAGTTGCGCGAGACGTTGCAGAGCTTCGACCCATCGCTGCCGAGGTTCGGGGCTGGGAAGCTGCGGGAAAAGCTGAGCGCGGCGCAATCCTCGATTGCATCGCTGTTAAGTGCGATGGACTCGCGAGCCGAATCAGAACGGCAGTTGCGGGAATCAAGCTCAAGGTGGAGGAGCTTGCAGAGAGGATTGCCGCGCCAGTGAGGTATGCGCAGCGGAAGAGCGAGCCACGCCAGCAGGGCTTGGACGAGGTGATGGCGCAGGCGCGGGCGGCTGCTGACGCGTGGAACCGCGACCACGCTGCACCGCAGAGGACGTATCGCGGGCGGGCTAGATGATGTGTTATAGTAGTACCTGTAATACACGACAAGGAGGTGCGACATGGCTACCGCGGTCACATCAATGAGGATTCCAACCGAGTTGAACGAGCGCTACAGCCGTCTTGCGAAGGAGACTGGCAGGTCGAGGAGCTTCTACGTTAACGAAGCCCTGCAAGAAGCTATCGACCGTTTCGAGTACGAGTACGGGATTCTCAAGGATATCGAGGACTATCGTGCTGGCAGGCTTGAGACCTACAGCATCGACGAGGTAAGGGCGCACTGTGGCCTGGCGAATTGATTTCACGAGGAACGCCGACAAGGCGATGCGCAAGCTCGATAAGGGCGTTGCCGCGCGGGTGTTTGACGAGCTTGACGAGATAGCGAAGCTCGAAGACCCAAGAAGCAGGGGCAAGGCATTGACGGGAAACTTGGCAGGCGTGTGGCGATACAGGGTCGGTGACTACCGAATCCTGTGCGACATCAATGACGGCAGGCTCGTCATTCTCGTGGTCGATGTTGCGCATAGACGCGAGGTTTACAAGCGCAGATAAAAAAAGAAAAGCCCCAGCAAGCTTGGCGGCAGCAGGGGCATTTGAGACAAGGAGATTATAGCATGGCGGCAAACGCTGGCGAGACGAAGGTGAAGCTCTGGGAGGGCATCTGCTACCCAGAGAACATGCGCGATGACTGGCAGGACGAGATAGACGACATTCTTCAAGTGCCTTTCGCTTATGCGGTTCACGACATAGACCATGACCAGAAGAGCAAGCAGCGCAAGACGCATGCGCACGTCATTGTTGTCTGGGGCGGCAACACGACACGCAAGGCAATCATCAACGTCTTGAACCGATTGAGCGCGGACGGCAAGAAGTGCTGTTCGTCAGCCGAGCCAATCAACAACATCAGGCATGCGTATGACTATCTGATTCACGACACGGCTTCCTGTCGCAAGAAGGGCAAGGAGCTGTATCCGGTCGAAGCACGCATCGAGGGAAACAACTTCGACATTGGTCAGCTCGAACAGCTCTCGACTAAGGACAAGCAGGACATGCTCTTCGAGTTGGTCGGCTTCATCATGTGCGAGAGGTTCGAGACCATCAACGATTTCACGGCTGCGGCGCTGAGGGAGTTTCCCGAGCAGTACCGCGAAATCATCGTGGGGTACAACTCGATTCTCGAGCGCTATTGTCGCGGGAACTATCTGAACGCCGAACGTAAGCGCAAGTGCGTGGAACAGTCAGGTGCCAAAGAGTAGTCGGGTCAATGCAGCAATGCGTGACTACGGGGCGGCGTGGTCTGCGCTCGCGCAGATCTAAGCCGACTCGTTCACGGATTGCGGAATTGACGCGACGGCCAACCGAATAGACCAGACTTGATTAAGGGTCGATGGACGCTCTGCTCCATCGACCCTTTCCTTGCCCGTGTCTCGACTGGATGAGACCTGCAGAATCGGGCGGCTCATTATTTTTCGCTAACTACGTCCGAAAAATAATGTGACAAATGACAAATGACAAATGACCACAGGGGGGCGAGGTACTACGACCTCGCCCATGGGAATCCGATATCCGATACCGATACGTCGGGGTGGTTTGGAGGGGTTTCGCCCCTCCATCTCGGCGGAGCCGAGCGGGCAAGGAAGAGGTGCCGCCACCGATGACGCGCAGCAATCTCGACCGCTGGGAGGATTGCGGAGAAGCCCCGCAGGGCACGTCCTTAGCGCAGCTAAGGTCTAACGTGCTATACCTTATACTAAGGACTGAACGCATCTTCAACAGTCACAGGGGGTTTACGCGTGGCGCATATCGCGAAATACAAGGCATCGGCGGTCGGCAAGCTCTGCGCCCACTACAACCGCTGGCAAGGCATCGACAACCCGAACGTGAGCCGCGAGAACATCGACAAGAGCCGCACGCATCTCAACTACACCCTGGGTGTGTATGAGAAGGACGGGAAGCGGTTCATCGGCAAGGTTCGGGGTTCGGCTTCGTGGGCAACCGTCAAGGGGCGCATAGACGCCGTGAACGCGCGCGCCAAGGCCGAGGGGAAGCGTGCCACGCGCAAAGACGCAGTGGTGATGGCTGACATG
>NZ_CP084005.1 GCF_020181355.1 Collinsella aerofaciens | reverse complement strand
TGCGGGGGATATCCGAATTGTTGTCCCGTTTCTCCCTTAGCAATGTGTATACGAAGGCGGCAACAGCAATAGCGGACCCCATCGACAGTGATGCAATGACCGTGGCACCGCTTGCAAAATATGCCACCTCGACAGCCGGAACAAGGCCAATGGGAACTGCTACGAGCACAGAACGGGCAAACACGTTGCCCTGCCCCCGACCAAAGGCGCGGGGACAGCAAAGCAGCGGGACCGCAGCCAATACGAGATAGACCAGAGGAATTAAAAGCACGATGCCAATTGATGCGGCCGTCACAGAGGGCATCCCCCATGGCTCGGGAACGACTCTCCATGAAACTCGACAGCAAAACAGCAGGCAAGACATGACGGCTATTGTTTCTGCAAAAAGCGCGTCCTGCGGGTGACGAGTTTCCCTTTCGTCAGTCCGTGTCGACCTCTGCGTCAAAGGAGAGTCCGCCGTGCCCCAAATAACATATGAGAGAAGCAGCGACCCAACAAAGCACGAGACACACGAAACGCCATGTAACAACCAAATCGGTGCAAACACGATTGGAATAGAGTCTCCGCGAGCATAGAAAGCCAGGTCGGCCCATTCGGGAACCGTTGCAATAACACCAAGGAAAACACCGATGGCACCGAGATGCCTCGGCCTTCTCATTCCCCCCTTGCATAGCGCAACACCGTGACCAAACGCCGCGAGGCATGCGCCAAGGATAACGAGCCAGGTCATTGCACCTGATGCCAAGCCGATTGAAGATGAAAACCGGTGATAAGGGGTGACCGCCATTACGATAAGCACAATGGCGCAGGCAGATGTGGCAGAACGGCGGGAAAAGAGCATATGGCCTCCATAGCATGTCATTATATCGCTCGATCCACTCATCTATCTCCATGCCCACACCGGCCAACATCAACGATTCGCGCATACTCCAATCCGAACCAGATCACGGGCCAATTTTTCCGCAGCCCCCGCCCCAAAGCGGGATACGGTTTCCTTTTGAGTGCCGGTTCGGAAAATGCATCCCGTTTTAGGCCGAAAACTGGGACGCGCGGGCAGGAGCTATGCAAAGATAGCAGCCGTTGGCCTTGCGATCGGTCTTGCAATGGCGCTGTGCGCATCATTCGCGAAGTATAGGTCCGAGTTAAAGATTTCTGTTGTCTGGTTCATCTGCCAAATAATCGCTTGGAATATAGTCGACGTGATAACGCTTCTCTAATTTCTCGATGAACCGGTCGACCTTTCGAGCATTTTGATAAACCTTTTCAAGCGTTCGGAAAACAGCTTTCTCGTTGTACGCGGGAAGCCCTTGGGCGTTCACAAAATACATCAGCTGATTGAGGTTTGTTCCTTCCTTCAATAACTCATGATGGAGTTTTTCAACTTCCGCGATGTCAAAATTGAATGATTCGATCTTTCCGTAAATTGCGCTGCGGCGAACCAGTTCGCTTGCAGAAATGCCGAGCGCCGCTGCACGCTGCTCAATTGCCTTTTTTTCTGGAGCAGTGAGCATTACTTGGAACGGAATACTCCTTTTTTCAGAAATCGGCTCGCCACGTTCATCGGTTTTACGCGATGCCTGTGCTCTCCTGTAATCCTCCTGTTGCTTATGGAGGGCCTTTTTCTTCCGATCAAGAACTTGCATTTCGTCATCGAGATCATCAAGTGAGATTTCCCGATGAATCAGTACGGATCGAATCAACTCAGCTTCCGTACAACCGGCTTGTTCGCAAAGTTGTTGATAGATCTCTTTCTCTTCAGGAGAAACGCGAGCCTTTACGAATTCATTTCGTGCCATTTTTCTACTTTCTCCGGAGTGGCCTCCGGAAAAGTAAGCAAGAAACTGAGGATTGGCATCCGTCACCTCTTGCTATGGTTGCCTAATTTTTTAGAAAGAGTGAAACCAACCCGCAAAAAGCGTGCTGCGTTCACTCTTTCCCTTTTCTCCGTGACAGGAGAAAAGCAAGATTCGTAAATCATGATAACAGGGACTACGGG
Organism: Collinsella aerofaciens; assembly: GCF_020181355.1. Classification (NCBI taxonomy): domain Bacteria; kingdom Bacillati; phylum Actinomycetota; class Coriobacteriia; order Coriobacteriales; family Coriobacteriaceae; genus Collinsella; species Collinsella aerofaciens. The sequence continues at coordinate 27,998 of NZ_CP084005.1, read as the reverse complement.
CCCGGTTATCATGATTTATGTACATCTTGCAATCTCCGGAACGGGGATTGGGCGAAACGCAGTGTAGACGTGGAATGAGAGGCCTCATTCCAAGCGAGAGGCCTCGCGGCGTTGTAACTGCGTGAAGACCGTGAGCGAAAGTGAATTTTTAACGCGAAGGATGCTGAGTGTTAGAAATTCGCTGTAGCGAGAGCGGAGCGGCAATGCGAATGCGAGGGATGCCGAGTGTTTGCATTGCCGCAAACATTCGCCTTTATCGAATCGTTTTTCGATACGCTTACGAAAAAGTTGAGGCACCTTTCGACAATTTCAATGGCGCGGAGAGTCATTAGCGTGACTCGCAGCGCTGTTGGATTTGTCGAAAGGTGACGCGGCTCGCATTGCGATTCGGATTAGCGAGTCGGTTTTCATGCGGCGGTCAAGCCGCCTATGATCGCGACCTTCGGTCGCTATCGATTTTCAAAACTCGCGTTTTGTTTTGAAGCGAGTTGAGATGCGAAACGAAAAGTCGAAACGCCCGCGCGAGCCGTTTCGACTTTTGCGCGGGCGCGATTCAAATCAAACGAAGAACCGGATAATGAGATTTTGAGTTTCACGGTTTAGATCTCAGAAAACAAATCCAAAACTGCAGTGTCGACTCCAACTGTCATCAAGTAGTCAGTGCGGTCGCAGCTACTTACCAACCCCGGTCCACGGGCGGAGCCCTGGCAAGAACCGAAGGTTGTGAGTTTGTACATACATTCACGATGGAGGTACAAACTCGCGTCTCTTGCGAGATTTTTCATCTCACAGCACATTTCACGGCAAACCATCGCCGCGCTTAGATCGCCTCGGTGTCCGGTGGCTGTCCGGTAGCGAACCTTTTACCGAGACGCACCGGAGACATTGCGTAACTGTGTCATGCCGCAACAATGTAAAAGTGTGACTGCCGAACTGTGTAATAACGCAATAACGTAACAACGTTATTGCGTCACTTTTTAACGCCGCCAAGAGCGCCGGGTTTTTAGGGCAGAGCCCTAGTGCGCCGCCGGGCTTTGTACGGCGGCGCACGACACTTGCGGAAAATTTTCAGGCGCGATTAGTTCAATGTTCAATTGTTCTGCTATTCCACAGTCACGTTGTTCTGTTATTTCGATTTGCCGTAATCGCGTTATCGCACAGCTACGCTACTACGTAGTTACGTTATGACACAGTTGCGTTGTGTCATAGTTCGGTTCCGCAAGAGTCGTACGCCGCCGTACAAAACTGCGTTTTGCCCGGCGGCGTACGATTTAGGGCTCTGCCCTAAAACCCGGCACACGGCAAAACGAAATAACAGAACTATGCAATAACGACATTACGTAAATACGGCATTGCTGAAAAAGTGAATACCGTTGACACTCCCCGTAGTTGAAACCAGGGGTTTTACGACGGTTTTGATAATCTATGTGGTCAATATAATACCGTTGAACCCGCATATCGATACCGCTCAGCCATTCGCCTCGCCCCCATCGCACGCATCTTCATTCGGTCTGTCATTATTAATCTAACGATGCTTTGGGAAATGTAGGTGCTTCTAAATGTACTGTCGACTTCTTCTCAAACTAATCCTAAGAGACAAGGCCGTATGGATTTGTACGCTCGTTCTCGCTGCAGCCTTTTCCGTCCCCATTGCGTTCAATTCACCCATCTACGGGCCCTTCTTTATGAAACAGGGCATGCAGGGCTTTGTCGACGCATTCAATACGCGCGCGCCCCAGGCCAGCGGCACAGACCTATCTCCAGAGCAGCAAGCTGACGCGGAGCTTGCAAGATACGCGAACGCCGCCCTCGCCGCTCAAACCGACGCCGCCTTTCTCGATTCTGCCGAGAGCTACTACGCGCTCATGGGCGAAGGCTTCCAATCCGGGTCCATCGTGGGAGACCGAGAGACCAATGACGCGGAGCTCGCGTATTGCCGTGCCCTGAGCAGCTCCGGCATCACGGATATCCCGGCCTCCGCAAGCGACCTGCCATTCCTTTCCTTCCTGCCTTACGCCATTGCCACGGCGCCGTCTTTCCTTCCCTTCATCCCCTTCCTTCTCTCGTCGATACTCGTGCTCGGCGCCACAAGGCCTGCGACCCTGGCGGCGAAGGCGCCCGCGCCCAAATTCCGGCGCCTTATCCAGATCGTGTTTTCGATAATCGCCGCGGGGACCGCGATGCTCCTCGCCGGCCTCGCACCCGGGGGCATTTACGCCTTGGCCCTAAACGGCTTCGGGCAGATCGGGTACCCGATCGCCTTCTTCCATGACGGCGCGCTTGCCACCACGACCGCGGGAAACGTCTTCACGACCCTGCTTCTCGCGCTGCTTGCGGGCGGAACCTTGATATCCGTTTGCTCCGCCGTCCTATCGACCGCAACGAGGCGCGTCCTCGCGGGCCCCCTTGCCTCAGCGCTGCTTGTCGCGGCCCCGGCATTCCCGTTGCTGTCCGATTCGGCGCTGGAGCATAATGCCGTGCTCGGGCTCCTGCCGCTGGCCGTGTTCTCGCCTATCGAGGCCACGGGCTACGTAGGATGCTTCCCGACAGAATTCATCGGCTCCGGTTCAGGCAGCGCATCGATGCTTGCCGTGGCCCTGGCATACGTCGCGGTCCTTTTCGCGGTCGGCGCCGTTGCGACACGTTCCCCCAAACAGCCTGGACCCGCGAAAAAGCACCATGGGCTCGAGCTTCTGGACGCGAGCGTGGGATACGGGAGCACGACGATACTTTCAATCGGGTCGCTTTTCCTGAGCCCGGGAACGGCGGCGGGCCTCGTCGCTCCCAACGGCTCGGGGAAAACCACCCTTCTTGAAGCGCTGTCGGGCCAATTTCCCACCCGCATCCGCTCGGGAAGCCTGGCGGCAGACGGAATCCGCCAACGTCGATCAGCCGAATTTGCAGAACTCGTCTACCTGAGCTCTTCGGGCGGCACGGATCTCTACCCCACGCTATCGGCCATCGAGCACCTTGCTTTCGTTAGGGAGGCGTGGAAATCGGCCGCCGACATCGACTCGCTCTGCGACTCCCTCGGAATCTCCCCATATCTCGACAAGCCGACCCGTAAACTCTCGACAGGAATGAAGCAGCAGGTAAAGCTTGCCATGGCGATAGCGACCGATTGCCCGTACCTCATCCTCGATGAACCGCTGAACGGCCTCGATCCGGGAAAGCGGAAAACCTCCTGCGACGCGATGCGCAGCGAGGTGGCGCGGGGACGAAGCGTGCTCATTTCAAGCCATCTGCTCGACGACCTGGCGGACCTCACCGACTCGTTCTACTTCATCGAGGCCGGCACGCTCGTGGAAAAGATCGAGTCGTCCTCGCAGACGCTCAAGCAGGAATACCTCGATACATACGAGCGAGGTGAATGACATGAAACTATTTGAACAGCTGAAGTCCAATGCGTCGCGCATGGCTGTCTACGCCATCCTCGTGGCAACGGCTTTATGCGGAATCGCGGCACCCGTCTATGCGCTCAACGGGGAGAAAGGCGATGTCGAACCCGCGTACATGGCTTCGACGGTTAAGGACCGGTACAAAGCCTTCTCTGGAGACACGTTTTACGTAGCAGAGTACGACACGACCTACCGTCAGCTTCGCTACAACAAGGGCTACGACTATCTAGGCGCAGAGGCAATCAGCTATACGTCGGGTTGGTACCGCTCCAGCTATGGACACATAACCCAGTTCAAGTGTAACTACCGTGTGTACAACTAAAGCAACCGGCCGGGACGAGGGGTGACGCAAAAGCGTCGCCCCCGTTTTTAACCATGCCAGCTGAACCTGGTTCAGGCTTTAATGCAAGAAGAAGCAGGCCGAGGTCCAGATTTCGGACAAGAAGAGGGCGCTCGCGCGCGAGGCGCGCAAGGCACGCAACCACGCGCTCATGGTCGCCGGCGGGCTCATCGTGAACCACGCGCCGTGCGGCAACTGGAAACGCATCGACTGGGACAGGCTTGCGGCGTGAATCGACCGCCACGGATACAAGATCACCGGCTCCACGCAGCACGGAATCTGGACCCGTAACCTTTCGTAGCCCAGATCAAAATACCGGTTGTTTCCAGAAATCCTCTAGGAGGCGTCTAGATAGAGGATTTCTGGAAATGCAAATAGCTTTAGATTCCGAGCGTATCGACCGGAGCAACAACGATGCCTTCGCTAGTTACGTGAGCCGGCATACCAAACCCGATGACGATGAGTTTCGCCGCAGGCGGCCTCTCCCCGCGATCGACCAGCTTTCGCTCAAGTCGAAGCAGATTTTCCACTGCCTCTGGGACTTGGGGGCTCCCGAGCTTAACCTCAACGGCAACCCACGAGCCGTCACGGCGATGGACAATCGCGTCGACCTCTAGGTCATCAGCGTCGTGGTAGTGGGATACGGTCGCATCGCTGACCGCCGCGTAAACCTTGAGATCGTGTAGCACAAGGGATTCGAAGAGCAAGCCAAGGGTCTTCGGATCGGATGACAACGACTCCGGATCCGCACCGATGAGGGCGACAGCGAGCGATGAGTCCGCAAGGTGCCGCTTCGCGCCCTGCCGCAACTTCACCGGCGACCTGAGAGCCGGATGCCACGCGGGGACATCGTCGACGATATTGATACGGCGCAGCGCGTCCATGTAGCCGGTAATCGTATTCTTTGAGACATCAACACCCAAATCCCTTTCGATGGACCTCATGCCGGCAAGAGTCGATTCATTGCGTGCAAGCGACGAGAGCAAGGCTCTTACCTTAACCGGGTCGCGTTTCACTCCATCCGCCCTCGAAACGTCAGACTCGCAAACACCGTCAATATAGGCGGCGGCTATCCGCATTGCGTCGGCAGTTGTCTTACCGACCGCTTGGGGCCAACCGCCGCGGCAGAGCAAATCCGCGATACCGGCGATACCGGCGATGGATCCGAGTGACGCCGCAACGGAATCGCCATCGAGCAGCGCACCAAGCGAGACCGCTCCCGACGAAATACCGAGCTCGAAAAGCGTCATGGTATCCATCCGCAAACGGGCGATTCGACCCACACCGCTGTGCATCGGCTGGTTCTCGGCTCGCGGCGTCGCAGATCCGGTGAGAATGAACTGTCCTGGCTCCCCTCCCCTGACATCGCATTCGAATCGCACGGCATCCCATAGCTTCGGTTCTTCCTGCCATTCGTCGACAAGCCTCGGGGTCGGTCCGACAATTGCTTGGGCCGGATCGAGACGAGCGAGCTGGAGGGCCGCAAAACCGCCAGATGGGTCGGAGAGAGATAACGATGACTCGGCAAATCTCTGAGCTGTCGTTGTCTTTCCACACCATTTCGGCCCCTGAATGAGCACTGCACCAAAAATGCCAAGGTCGCGCTCGACCAAGCAGTCAACACAACGTCCTATATACCGATCCATCGGCTTTCCCTCCAATCATTCATTTGAAATTATAGCGTCTATCTGCGTCGTTGGGACAAATAACGATTACTTATTGGGACGATTGACGGTAATTTATTGGGACGATTGACGATAGCTCGTTGGGACGATTTCCATTTTCTTAAGGCACTAATCAACGAGACCCACTGTGAACTATGAGACGGATAAATTTAGCTGACGCCTCTCATGAGTTCAGCAATGCTGATTTGAAATCCGTCGGCAATCTTCTTGAGATTTGAGAGGCTGACATTACACCGCCCGACTTCAATGCTCGCGTAGTAGGAACGATCCATTTCAATCAAATTGGCGAACTGCTCCTGGCTGCACCCGAGTCCAGCGCGGAGCTCTTTGCATCTCATGCCGAATGATTTCTGAAGCGTCTTCGTATCCATGACAAAAAGAGTCATGGATTGTTGTATAAAAGCCAACGGACTATATACAACAATCCCAGTTAAGGCGCATAATTGTCTCTATTGGAAAGCACTCTGATGCCCAGTCGGATAGGGCACGGAAAAGGAATGGAACAGCACAATGACCCAGGGAAAGCACTTCGCCGCACTGCCAAGCAAAAAGATTCACGCCCCGAAGGGGATCGCGCGTCTGACCGTCACCGCGGCGACCATGGCCGCCATGACCGGATCGAGCCTCATCTCACCGTTCGCGGCATTCGCCCAGACCGGTGACGGGGGCACGCAGCACCCCGCCGTGATGTCGCCGATCGCCGCCCACGCCGGCGCGGCAGCCGGTACCGGCGCGAAATCCGCCGCACAGACTATCGCGGACCTGCAGAAGGCAGTCGACGAGGCGAAGGCGAAGGAGGACGCCGCCAAGGCATCCTACGATGAGGCCGCCGGTCCCTACAACGAGGCGGCTTCCGCCCGCGACCAGGCCAAGGCATCCTACGATTCGGCAGTCAGCGCCGGCACGGCAGCCGACCGAGCGGCAATGGACGAGTACGCCCGTCAGGTCGCGGAGGGCAAGGACGCCGCCGATGCCGCCGGCAAGGACCTCGAGCAGGCGAAGGCGGGTCTCGAAGACGCCAAGGCGGATGCGTCCGAGAAGGACGAAGCGTACCAGTCCGCCCTCAAGGCGGCCCAGGATGCCAAGGACGCCCTCGATAAAGCCAAGGCCGATGCTGTAAGCGCCACCCCGGAGGCAATCAGTGCCGCCGAGCAGGCCGTGCGCGACGCCCAGGCTGCCGTGGACAGGGCACAGGCCGAACTGGACAACGCCAACGCGACGCTTGCCGATGCCCAGTCCAAGCTGGTTGCGGCCCAGTCTGCAAAGGATGCCGCCGATTCTGTCCTCGCTGCAGCCAAGCAGAACAAGGACGCAGCGGATGCGAAGGCCGCAGCCGCCAGCGCCGCCTACGAGAAGGCGAAAGCCGACCTCGCTGCAGCGGAGGCAGGTGCCAGCGGTCCTGAGTACGATGCGGCAAAACAGAAGGTCGCGGACGCAGAGGCAGCCCTCGCCGCCGCACGAGAGGCACAGTCCCAGTGCGAGTCCGAGCTCGAGCAGGCACAGTCCGCTGCGGCAACGGCACAAGCCGACCTGAATGATGCCCAGGTGGCCCTCTCCGCGAAGCAGCAGACTGCCCTCGATGCCACGTCCGGCGTGAACGCCGCCCAGTCCGCACTCGATGCCGCGAACGCCGACCTCGATGCGGCCAAGCAGGCGAACGTCGACGCCATCTCCAAGCTGGATGCCGCGCAGCAGGCTGTCAAGGACGCCGAGTCCGCCAAGGCAGCCGCCGACGTAGAGCTCGCGAACGCAAAGACCGCAAAGGATACCGCAGACACCGCCGTGACCGCCGCCCAGCAGAAGGTCGACGAGGCACAGGCGAAACTCGATTCCGCCGACGCGCAGCTCAAGCAGGGAGCCATCGGTTTCTTCAAGGCCATGGGTGCCGATTCAGCCATCGAGATCATCAAGAACTGCACGTACAAAGACTACACCGAGATCGGAAACAGTCTCGACGCAACGGGCCTTGAAAACATGCTTTCGTCCATCACGGTCATGAAGAACGTGAACGCCTACCGTAAGTCCGTCGGCCTTTCCGAGCTTGAGGTAAGCTATAAGCTCATTGCGGCAGCGATTGCAGATGCAAACTATTCGACGAAAAATGTAGAGCATGCCCAGCAGTTCGATGTCGGTGAAAACCTTGCCTGGAGCTATCGCGACCCCTGCAAGGCCTGGATCTATCAGGAAAAGGATCTGTTTGACAAGACTGCAGCATCCCTTGGCGCGACGAATCTTTCCGGAAAGGACGCCTACGACTTCTGGTACGCCAACCAGGACAAGTTCGATTACTACCGTATCGGTCATTACATGAACATCATCAACCCTGACTATGCTGTCATGGGATGCGGTCTGAACGATGACACCCGTTTGACGTTCTCGCTCACGCTGCAATACGGCGGTTGGGCCGGTTCGGGCTGGAATACCGGAGCCATCTCCGTCGACGAGTACGAGCAGAAGCTGATCTCCTATATCAACGGTCTCAAGAACACCAAGAGCGCACTCGACGCAGCCAAGGCCGATCTCGCATCCAAGCAGCAGGCAGCCGCCGGCGCCACCACAACCGTCCAGCAGAAGCAGGTCGCAGCGGATTCCGCACAGGCAGACGTCGATGCCGCGAAGCAGGACGTCACCGATGCCCAGCGTGCCGTCGATGCCGCAAAGGCTGATCTCGCATCCAAGCAGCAGGGCGTCACGGATGCCCAGACCGAGCTTGATGCGGCGAAATCGGACCTCGATGCCGCCAACGCGGCAGTCGATACGGCAAAGTCGACCGTCCAGCAGAAGCAGGTCGCCTTTGATGCCGCCAACGCAGCCGTAACGGGCGCACAGACCAAGCTGGACTCCGCCAAGGCGGACACCGAGGCCAAGCAGCAGGACGTCATGGATGCGAACGCCGATCTCGCGAAGTTCTTCCAGGACGTCGCCGACGCCAAGAAGGCGCTCGATACAGCAAAGAGCGTCCATGACGCGGCGGCAGCCGATCAGGTCGAGAAGGCGACCGTCCTCGCCGCCGCCGAGCAAAAGGCGGACGCCACCGCACGCGCCCTCGCGGATGCCCAGCGTGCCGTCGATGCCGCAAAGACCGACACCGGCGTTGCCGCCGACAGGCTTACCGGCTCCCAGACCGATCTCGATGACGCACAGTCGAACCTCGACATCCTCACCGGTCTTGCCGCGAAGCTCGCAGAGGCACAGCAGCGCGAGCAGGATGCAGTAAAGGCCGTCAATGACACCAAGGCCGAACTCGATGCCGCGAAGGCTGATACCGCCGCCGCCGAGTCCCTGGTCTCCGCTGCCGAACAGGCGAAGGCGCAGGCAGACGCCAAGCTGTCGAAGCTGAACTCCATCAATGCCGGCGCGGCGATCGCTTCCGGCCATGACGCGAACGCGGATGACGCCCTCAACGCGCTTTTCGCCGCAGCAGTCGAGGCACGTGCCAAGGTCGCGCCCGCTAAGGCCATCCTGGACGAGAAGCAGGCCGCGGTGGACGAGCTCCAGCCCGGCTACGATGCGACACTCGCCGCCTACGAGTCGGCGAAGTCCGACCGCATCGCAGCGGAGCAGAAGCTTTCCGATGAGATCGCACGACAGGAGGCAGAGGAGGTCGCAAAGCAGCAGGCGGCATACACCCCGAAGCACCTCGCCGGCACGGATACCGCCCAGCCCGGCAACCTCGCCCAGACCGGTGACCGCGCGGGACTCATCGGCGAGACGTTCGCCATCGGCGGTACCGTCCTCGTGGCAGCCGGCGTCTTCCTCGACCAGAAGAAGCGCCGCGAGCAGATGTAGTGCAAATCGCATAACGACTCGGAAAGGGGAATCCCGCAAAAGGGATTCCCCTTTTTCGTCTCGCCAACCACGGGTCGTTGAGGCAGCTTCAGCTTACGGACTGCGGATTAAACCGATCTACAGCTGTGACTATATGTCTGTGAGCACATGTTAGCCTGGTCTTATGGTCACATATTTTTAAGAGCGCCTATGTTTTACCGACCGTTTGTCAGTGCTTATTGAACAACCAGTCGAACCCAGGCTTACCGAGAGTCTGGCGCATCTGGCCGGTCTGAAACTCGGTATGGGTCCCGTCGGGGCCAATGACCGTGTTCATACCACCGGCTCACGGAACGACCGTCTTGGTCTCACCGGTCGTGAGGTCGATTCTCATGTTGCCGACCTGGTTCTCGACGTGCATCTGTCCGTCGCTGCCAAGTACGTTCTGGAGCATGTCCGCCTCCTTGAAATCGTCTTCTTGCCGACAGTATGCCCGAAACGAAAAGGGACGCAGCATGAGTTGAATCTATAATTCTTCTATAAGGTTTCTAGGGATTTTCTAGAAGAATTATAGAAATTAATTGTTGGCTTCCAGGTGTTGAGGCGTTTGGATTTGGCTATCTTCCTGCGGTGATACCGGTTAATAGACGAATTTTCAGGGTCTTTAGGTTAATAGTCGCTAATAGTCAGGTGCATGGGCACTATTAGGAACTATTAGGTTGAAGGCGAGCGATACACTTTTGATGGCGGCGCGGTGGGTGCCTGGTCATTTCCTTCCACCTTAATCTGCTTGTCTGCCGCGCCGTCGCTTCTCAAATAGCTAGGCCAAATCGAAGAACGCGCGGGGCGCCGGTGATCAACCCGAGAATGCCGATGGCACGGATAAGGCGGGGATGACGGCCGAAGTCGTTCGGCCATACGGTAAGGACCGTTGCAAAACCGAGGTGGCCCAGAAGTGCAAACACTTGCCAAAAGCCAGTCACCACAACCCCCTCCCTCTCCCAACTGAGTCTTCATTTATCGTATCAAGGCGCAAACCAGAAAGGTACGCGTGATCGTGATTGTATCTAGAAATACTCTAGAAATTTCTATAAAACTTCTAGAGTATTTCTAGATTTGTAGGGATTCATGGGTTATGGAACGTTGCGGTGCGGTAAAATGAATCTAGAAGGTTTCTAGAAATGTTCTAGAAGAATTATGGAGAGGACCGGTGCAAAAAATGATCGTTTCGCTGATCAATCTGAAGGGCGGTGTGGGCAAGACGACGAGCTGCATCGCGCTCGCGACGGCCGCCGCTCGCGACGGCAAGGAAGTCGTCGTACTCGACGCGGACCCGCAAGGATCGGCCACCTTCTGGGCCGATAACGCCGAGGACAACGGCGAGGAACTTCCCTTCGCCGTCGACGCCGCGAACCCCGCAACCGTCAAACGGGCGGCGAAGAAGTTCAAAGGCGATCCGGGCCGCTGGGCCTTCATCGATTGCCCACCCAATGGGGCCATCTTGGACGCGGCGCAGGACGCGTCGGACTTCGTCATCGTGCCGACCGGCACCGGCAACGCAGACCTCGTGAAAACGGCCGAGACCGTGAAAACGATGGAAGCGAACGGGAGGCCGTACGCCGTGCTTCTTACCCGCGTGCTGACGAACACCAACGGTTTCAAGGCTGCGCAGGAAAACCTTGCCGCCGGCGGTATTTCCTACTTCGACACGGCGATCCGCCAGAAGGAGGACCTGAAGGGCTACTTCGGGCTGCCGTTCGGATCGGCACTCTACGGATACGATGACGTCTACAGCGAGCTCAGGGAGGCCCTGAATGGCCGTTAAAAATAACTTCAATGCATTTGCCAACAACAACACCAAGCCGGCCAAAAAGCGCCTCATGGACAACCAGGACACCGCACACAAGGGTGATGCCGGGACCGACGAGCGCAAGATGATTACGTTTTACGTGTCGGCAAAGAAGCACGCAGCCCTGAAGGCCTACTGCAAGCAGGAGGGCAGGACGATGACAGCTGTGATGCAGAACGCTGTCGATGAACTGCTTAAAGAGGCGGAAAACGAAGACCGATAGGTTAGTTTCGGAATCGATGAGAAAGGAGCCGATATGACTCAAAGCGAGAAACGCAGGAAGCTCAGCGGCGACATCACCACGGAGCTCTGTGGGCTCAGCGGGCTTTCGCAGGTGATGGACACATCCGAAAACGAAGCCCTGTTCGCGCTGGCCGACCTTCTCGGCCCAGCCGTAAACCGATTGCTCGACCTGCTCGAAGAGAGCGACAATATTGATTCGTTCGCCATCCCAGAGGATGCCATCGAAGACTCGACGAAAACGGCCGAGGAGACGCGCGCCGAAATTTACGACAAGTTCGCCATCGAGCTTCATGGCCTAAAGGGCCTCGCAATGGCAATGGAGGAATCAGGGAGTGAAATCACGCTCGCTCTTTCAGACCTTCTAGGCCCAGCCGTAAACCGATTGCTCAATCTGATTGAAGAATTGGAACAAGCATCCTGATATCGCATTTCGCGAACATATCTTAATCAAACGTCAGTCAAGAAGAGCACCGGAAGGTGCTTTTTCTTTCTTGTAAGCTCTCAGATCCGATTTAAGGCATCGAAATAATGCAGTCTGAGGAATACGGTCGAATTGGTTCCAAAGTGTCAGATATTCGATTCTGTGGCCGTTTCCGTGGTCTAGACGTGAGGTCAACTGAATGTCGGAATGGATAGCAGCTGAAAAAGATGCCCTATCTGTAGTCACCTCACGATTGCAAAAAGGCGTTCGTCTTTCAGTGAGTTTCAAGCAGGGGTTCTAGGCCACTTGTGGCCCCTCTCTTAATTCTCAATTCTCTTTTCTCTACATATATAGGGACATGTACTCATGCAACGTTAACCCCTATTTATCACGTACTGATGCAACATAAATGCGTACTCATGCAACGCTATGTGCGTACTCATGCAACGTTATGTACTGATGCAACGTTGCATGAGTACGCGTTAAGGGGTTATGACAACGCATTCAACCGTGAAGAAATATATTTGAACATCGTGATATATACGGATATACTATTTGCAATGTAAATTCGGCCAGAAAGGTATTTGAGATGGAATCCAAGAAGGACGCAACTCCGTCCAAGAAGCGCGTGTTGCTCACCCTTCCCGTTGAGCTCGTGGATTATCTTACCGAGGTTACCGAGCAGACCGGAATGAACAAGTCCGGGTATATCGGCGTGCTTTTGCGCAACCAGATGCTTCATGAGCGCGAGGATCGGGCTGGCGATGAGGAAAAATAGGCAGAAAAAAAGACTCGCAGCCGCCAAGCAAATGAGTCTTTCTTTCCGACGTGATATCGATTTGTCAAGGACATCATACCATAGTACCTTCGGTTCTACCGCTGGTTTTTGTGGATGTACCTTGGCAGATGATGCTGTCGGCTAGAGGTCGTGATAATCATGACCAGCTTGGCCAACGCTCTGGCTGCCGCCGTCGGCAGTCAATCTGAAAAATCGAATGATGCCCCTGCGCCGTTCGTGTTCCAAACCGAGCTTTCGGTTGGCGGAGGCAATCTGGGTACTTCCGCTGCAGCGCCTGTGCTGCAGCGCCCCGTCGCAACCCGTGAGCTCAAGGACTATCCATGGCTTCTTGTGCGCCTCGGTCTCGTTTCGGTGGTTGGCAAGACGATGCCGAATGGGCGCAAATGCTCGATCGGCACCGTTATCCTGCTCTCGCATATCGGATCTGGTCTTTCCGAGCTTCGTGAGTCAACGGCCGTCGAACTTGATATCGATCGGTGCCGAGTGAGTACAACCATCAACGAGATGGTTGGTTGGGGATGGGTCGTGCGCTCGGAAAGCGGGGCTCTTTCGGTTGACTTTGATGAAATCGGTAACTTTGTCGGCATGTCCAGAAGCGAATTGATTAGCGGTCAGTTCCTTCACGTGCCGCGATTCATGCTTGCAAGTGATGTGTTCCACGATGCAGCCTGTGTCGTGTTCGGCGACCTCGTGTCCCAAAGTCTGCTGGACCACCCCCGCGGCGCGATGAAGAACCCGGAGCTGGCAGAGCTCCTGGGTATTTCCGTCTCCGCGCTCCAAAAGGCTAGGAAGCATCTTGCCGAGCAAGGTTTCATTGAGCTCAAGAAGCAGGGAAAGCAGGTCGTGCCGGAAATCGCGTCGGGGGCCGCTGTGGCTGCGGTCCGTCTCGAAGATGACCGCATACGAGCACTGGAAGCGATTCTCAAGAAGTCGAGAAAGAGAAACAAGTAAATGCGCACTGATGCAACGTTGCATCAGTGCGCATTAAGGGATAAATCTAGATATTTTCTAGAAAATATCTAGAAAATATCAGATTATTCAACTGCGTATTCATGCAACGTTGCATTGGTACGCAGTAGGAAGGCCAAATATGCCGTTACCAACGAAACTCCCGTCCAACATCGAAGCAGAAAAGAAAGTGCTGGCCGCCGCCATGACGAACCGCGTTTCACGCGTGGAAATCGTGGCAAGTTGCACGGAGTCAGATTTTTTCTCTCCGTCGAACAGGACGATCTTCAAGGCGATTTGCGATCTTGATGCGAAGGGTATCGGGGCCGACTGCGTCTCCGTCATCGATGGGCTTCGGAGCAGCGGAAAGCTCGCTGCCGTCGGTGGCGAGGCATACGTCATCGAACTCATCTCGGACGACTTTGCTCAGGCGTCGTATGAGCACTACGTTGACATCCTGCGACGTGACACCGCTCGCCGTAATGTCATCGCCGCGACCGCTGAAGTAACGTCGCTAACCAATAACCCGCCGATAGACACCGCGGAATACATCTCCGCAGTCCAGGACACCTTTCTCGCCGCGACCGAGCAATCCGTCCCAAGCGATTACAAGAGCATGGAAAGCGCTTTACGCCTCGTCCTCGATTCCGCCGAGGCGACCAGGACGGGCGGAGCGACGGACCATGTCAAAACTGGATTCTCCAAGCTCGATGAGCTTATCGGTTCGTTCGAGCCTGGACAGCTCATCGTCCTCGGCGCTCGGCCGGCGGTCGGTAAGAGTGCTTTCGCAATCAATCTGGCAACATCGATCGCAAGCGTTGGTACGAAGGTATGCCTCTTCTCGCTGGAGATGACTGCTACCGAAATAGGACAGCGCATACTCGCGAGCGCGTCGGCCGGCGCTTCAAGCGGCTTGACCATCGGAGCCATCAGGGATGGGCTTATCAAGGAGGGCGACCGCGCCCTGGCTGAGAACATCGTGGCATCCGTGAGTGCTCTGCCAATCGACATCGACGACACGCCCGGAACGACCGTCGCGTCCATTCGCGCCAAGGCGAGGCGCATGCTTCGCGGGCAAGGAAAGGGAATCATCATCGTCGACTACCTGCAGCTGGTTGATGATCCCAAGGGAAGCAAGTTCGAGAGCAGGAACGTTCAGATCGGCAAGATCTCCCGTTCGCTCAAGATCCTCGCAAAGGAGCTTAACGTTCCCGTCATTGCGTTATCCCAGCTTTCTCGGCAGGTTGAGAATCGCGTCGGAAAAGTGCCCCAGTTGTCTGATCTTCGCGACTCCGGCTCGATCGAACAGGACGCCGATATCGTTATGTTCTTGGACCGTTCAGCCGACGATCGAGAGGCGAACATGGATGGACGTCCGGCCAAGGGCATCGCGAATGTCATCGTTGCTAAAAACCGAATGGGGGCGACCGGGACTGTTGAGTTCGTCTTCAAGCCGGAGTACTGCCGGTTCTACGTTGCCGCAAGAAACGTAGCGCGATAATGCGGTGTATTGTGTACTCATGCAACGTTGCATGAGTACGCTTTTGCCAAATTTCTAGAAGATCTATCGCAATTGATGGATTGAAAAAGGGGGATCCATATGTATGGACCGGTGAGCAAGGACGGGCCGTCGATGGAGTTTGGCGAGGTCGGCGAGGAAGTTAAGGATGAGGTTCGGCGGCAAGTGATTGGCAAGATCGTCGAGAGAGCCAGGGGCAAGCTCAAGGCCCGTGACGAGCGCGAAGACGATCCGTTTTGGGGTCGCGGGAATCAAGAACACCTTCGTCGAGCTGCGGAAAGGCTGGATTCCGGCGAGGGAGTGGAGCACGGATTGATCGAAGAAGAATGACGCTCTGCTAGAATCAGCAGCGCTGTCGGCAGCCCTTGTGCCGGGCAGAGCCCTCCATCCGATGGGAGGTGATGCCCATGACCGATTTCACCGAGCTCGTGAAGCTCCTGACCGCCCTGGTCTCGCTCCTCACGGCCCTTGTCGGCCTTTCCAAGGCACTCAAGCAGGGTTCGAAGCCCAAAAAGAAAGGCCACCGTCGTTAAGACGATGACCTAACTTTCTAACGCAACGGCTCTGCCCAGCTCGCTACAACTTGGGCTGCCGTCGGCACCATTCTACCCGCTTGACATTGCTGTTGTCGATGCGCCGTATCAAGAATCCACGGCAGCGGTCGTGGCGCTCGTGGTTGCAAAACAGCCCAACAAATAGCGGCTATTAGTCAGCTCGGCTGTCCAAAAGGCCTAACAGTTGCCAATAGTGGCTAGTTGGCAACGGATTTGGGCTATTAGCTCTAACAGTGCCTATACTATGACCCCACAAACGGGACACGGTTTTCTATCCGCACGAGGTTTTAAAGTTTTAGCCGGAACAATCCGGCAGATTGGAGCACAGAACATGAGGTTCGAACGCCTCATGTCGCTCAAAATACGTCTCCTCAACAGCGCAAAGGAGAACGGTTTTTAGCGACAGGGAGACAATGGAATGATCTGGTTCACCAGCGACACCCACTTCGGGCATGAGAACGTGCTGAAGTTCACCGACCGCCCGTGGGAGACGATTTGGCAGATGAACGACGCCATCGTCGACAACATCAACGGCAGGGTTGCCGTGGACGACGAGCTCTACATCCTGGGGGATTTCTCATTCAAGATGACCGCCCAGGACGCCTACGGGCTGCGCAAGCGGATCGCCTGCAGGCGCATCCACCTCGTCCCGGGAAACCACGACAAGGACTGGACCCAGCCGGCGGTCGCGGGCGCCTTCACCGTGGAGCCGCCGATCTGCGTGCTCAAGATCGACGGGCAGAAGATCGTCCTGAGCCATTACCCCATGGCCGACTGGCAGGGCATGAGCCATGGATCGTGGCACCTCCACGGGCACATCCACAGCAGCGCCGGCGCGTACAACGAGTTCAACCGCAAGCAGGGCCTTCTGCGCTACGACGTCGGTTGCGATGCCAACGGGCACTCCCCGGTGAGCCTCGACGAGCTGAGGGAATGGTTCGCCGGAGTCGACGAGCCGTGCGGCCGGGTGAAATGGCCCTGGTGGGTCAACGAGACCGGCGACAGGCAGGTCGAGCGCGAGCTGGCGGCGTACAGGAGGGAAGAGGCGATCCGATGACGGTCTATGTGACGGGCGACATCCACGGTGGGCTCGACATGCAAAAGCTCCGCGACTGGGAGCTTGGGGATAGCCTTACCGGCGATGACTACCTCATCGTTGCCGGTGACTTTGGCTTTCCGTGGGATTTCTCTGCCGAGGAATGCGCCGACATCGCCTGGCTGGAGTCGCGCCCCTACACGGCACTGTTCGTCGACGGCAACCACGAGCGCTTCGACCACTGGGAGGAGCGCCCCATGGAGCCGTGGCACGGCGGGCTGACGCAACGTCTGTCGGATACTTCGTCTATCCGCCGCCTCATGCGCGGCGAGGTCTTCGAGCTCGACGGCTCGACGGTCTTCACCATGGGCGGTGCCACGAGCGTGGACAGGGAATACCGCGTGCCGTATTCCAGCTGGTGGCCTCAGGAGCTCCCGGACGAGCGCGATTTCGATACCGCGCGGACAAAGCTCGACAAGGTCGGCTGGAAGGTCGACTGCGTCATCACCCATACCTGCTCGACGCGCATGCTCTCGCCGACGCTCTACCCGGACCCAGGCTGGGAGCGCCCTGATGTGGACCGGCTGACCGGATTCCTCGACGAGCTCGAGGATCGCCTGGACTATAAGCGCTGGTATTACGGCCATTTTCACCGAGACGGCAACCCGAACGAACGTCATACCGTGCTGTACGACCGGATCGTGAGGCTCGGGGACAAACTCCTGCCGTGGGGTGCGTACTGATGGCTGTCTATGTGACGGGAGACGTGCACGGCAGGGCCGAGTACGGGGCCAGCAGGTTCGCCTTCAGGTCTTGGCCACTGGGCCGGACCCTGACGCGCGATGACGCAGTGATCGTGGCCGGCGACTTCGGCTTTGTCTGGGATGGATCCAACGCCGAGAAATACTGGCTCGACTGGTTCGAATCGAAGCCCTGGACCACGTGTTTCGTAGACGGCAACCATGAGAACCACCACGCCCTGGCCGGGCTGCCGGTGCGGGAGTGGAACGGCGGGCTCGTCCATGAGGCGCGACCGCACGTGCTGCACCTGATGCGCGGGGAGGTGTTCGATATCGACGGGCTCACGGTCCTTGCCATGGGCGGCGCCGCGAGCAACGACAGGCAGTATCGCAAAGAGGGGAGGAGCTGGTGGCCCGAGGAGATGCCGAGCGAGGAAGAGACGGAGCACTGCCGCTCCTCGCTCGACCGCGTGGGCTGGAAGGTCGACTACGTTGTGACTCACGAGGCCCCTGCCGCCCTGGCGGAGAAGCTGTGTCGCGAGCGCGGGCGCGAGTATCGGGGCGACCGGCTTCAGCGATTCCTTGCCGAGCTCGACGGTCAGCTCGGCTACCGCGCCTGGTTCTTCGGCCACTACCACGGCGACGAGTGGTGCGACGCCAAGCACCGCCTGATCTACCAAGACATCGTGTCGATCGAAGATGCCGCGCTCGGTTCTAGAAACCTCCTAGAAATGCTCTAGAAGGTTTCTAGAAAATTAGATGCTATGAGGCCTATTCCAATTCAAAGGTCTGGTCGAGAGAGTTCGATCCAGCGCTCGTGCCGTTGATCTTAATTTCAACGGGGGACATGTCATTGAGTTCGAAAATCGACACACCGTCGCATTCGCCTCCCGGCGCAAGCCCTTGCGAAGAGAAGGAATCTTCCTGCAAATCGGCGGCAAGACCGCCATGAAGCATCTGCTTATTCTGATAGGCCGTAATGTAGCTTCCAGTGGCAAAGGAATCTGCGGTTCGGTTGTTGATGGCGTGCCAGCGAACAACGGCGACCTTCCCGCCATCGTCATCCGCCGAATCATGTACCTCGACGCCGGTGATTGAATACTCCATCTTGCCGTAAACCGCGCCCTCTTCCTGCGAGCTATCAGAGGTGGAAACCTGGCCTTCCGGCTGGTGATTATCTGTACGAATGCATCCAGAGGTCGTGACCAGGGCAACCGCCAAAAGACCGGCGACGCCGAGAGTCCGAGCCAGGTTGATTGCCTTTTTAACAGAGAGATGTTCCATCGACTACTCCAAACTTAATTGTTTTTGAATGCCATCAGCCAAACAGCCAAGCCCCAATGAGCATGACCACTGAAACTGCTGCAAGCGAAGCCCAGACGGCATTTTGACGGGTGATGACACCGCTGATGGTGAGCGCATTTGCGCCGGCACCATCAATGACAGTCCAGACGAGTGCCGTGACCAAAAAGACGACTAGCCCTGCCGTTATCAACTCACGGCGAGACGGCCTTAGCTTGTCGGACATATCTACTCGCCCCTCGCCTGGGTCATGACCTCGACCTTGGCCTCGGCCACGGCCGCCCGCTGCTCGGAGGCGGCGAGGCGGTCCTTGAGGGCGGCGACCTCGGCCATCAGGTCACGCTGGGCGAGGAGGGAGACGTTGAGATCGGCCTGAGCCTTGGCCGCGGCGTCGACCGCGCCCCTCATGCTTTCAATTCGATCGTCTTTTGCGGCTGATTCTGCCAAGAGCTGATTGTTCTCGGAATCGAGCTTCTTGAGCTGCGAGAGGTAATCGGCGACGGTGGCGTGGAGCTCATCGTTCTCAATCTCCAAGCTCGCAGTATCCAGCTCGAATTTCTCTTTGATGGCGGCGACCTGCTCGACGCAATTAGATTTGATGCTCTGAATCTGTTCCATTGCACTTTTCTTGGCAGCGTCGGCGTCCTCGCGGGCAGCACGAGCCTCCATCGCGGCAGCTTCGGCAGCGCCCACGATGATGCGCTTGACCCGCTCGACCGCCTCATCGAGGACGGCCGATGCGTCGAGCGCAGCCTTCACGCCGGGAGTGGCGTTAGGGTGGTAGCCATCGACCAAGAGGGCGACGGTATCGGCCTGCGAGAGACCAAGGCTCGTGCTGATGTCCTTTATGGCGTCACGGGTCTCCGATGAGACATTCAGACTGGTCATTTTCTTTTCGGACTGGACTTGGTTTTCGGCCATGATGCGGCACTCCAATCAACAACGGGCATGGCTCCGCCATGCCATATGGCTGGGAACAATGCACGGCCGCTGTTGAGTTGTCTTTTTCCTGCGATCGGTGAGTTCTAGAAAGGCGTCTCAAGTCATGCGTTCACGCAGGTTTTCGGTTAGAGAAATACCGCACCCTTATATAGTAACGCCGCCGCACTCGGGCCTATTAGGCAAATCGCGAAACGACAGACGGACTTATTTCCTGACGCCCACCAATCCGCGTTCACGAAGGATGCGGTACAGCGTTGATTTGGAGACGCCAGTCGCAGCGCAAATATCGGGAATAGGAGTCTCTCCTCCAAGATAGAGCCTTACTGCGGCATCGGCTTTGACGCCGGCAGTGCGAGGCCTGCCACCCACGTTGCCGCCGTGGCTCCGTTTGACGGCGATACCCTCGGCCTGGCGTTGCCTGATCAGATCTCGCTCAAGTTCCGCGGTGCAAGCATGGGTGCCAAGCACGAAGCGCCCGAATGCGGTATCTAGATCCACGGGCTGTTTCAGGGACGTGAGCTTCACGCCGAGGTTTCGAAACATAAGGTCATAGTTGAGCAGCTGCCTGGTCGATCTGGTCAAGCGCTCCCAGGATTCGACCACCACCTCGTCGCCCGCCCGCATCTTCTTGAACAGGCGCTTCTGCTGCGTCCGGTCGCCGTCCTGGGCACCCGTGACCTTGTCCTTGTAGATATGGCCATAGGCCACGCCAGCGTTCACCAGAGCCTCGATCTGGCGGTCCAACCTCTGGTCTTTCGTGCTCACGCGAGCATATCCGTAACGTGTCATTTCAGCCTCCTGTCTCGTATTTGATTTTCCCATGGGAATTGACGCGGAGGTTTTGACACTGGGTTTTGGCACTCGACGTTCACGGCATCGAGGGTTCGATTTTCGAGTGCCCAGAGGCATACGTTTTGGGACGAAAGGCCAATGGAATATGTTGGAATGCCTAATATTCTACTACCAAATAGTAGTAGAATATTATCGTGAAGATTGGAGGCTCATGGTCCGGATACACCAGAGAGTTCACGAGCGGCACCCCGAGCTAGATGACGGTGATGTCGAGGCGGCGTGGGAGAGCTACTGCTTCGCGGCCGTCCGCATCCCCGGGGAGCGCGAGATGCGAACGGGCTACGACCCGCAAGGCCGGTACATCGAGATGGTCGGTGTCCTCCTGGCCGACGGCGCGTGGCTCGTCTACCACGCCATGACGCCGCCGAGCAAGAAGACGCTGAGGGAGATCGAGAACGCGAGAAGGAGAGGTTACTGATGGAGTACAGGCTTGCAAACGGATCCGTTATCACGGACGAGGACATCGAGCGCGAGTGCGCGGAATACGAATCCGGCTCCTGGGAGGGGAGCCTGGTGAACCTCCGAGTCGGCCGCCCCAGGCTTTCCGAGGTGGAGGCCAACGCCAACCTGTCTTTCAAGTGCCCAAAGACGGGCGCCGACCTCATCGAAAGGGCGGCCGCCGCGTGCGGGATGCGGAAGTCGGAGTTCCTGCGCTCGGCCGCGATCGAGAAGGCCGAGAGGATACTCAGGTCGGCATAGCCCCGGCGTGCCTTCCCGGAATCGGCGTTGCCGCAGGGAGTGAGCGCCCTGCGCCGCCGTTATGTTAGACATGTCGCTAACATAACGGCGGTTAAGTCGTGCCGCGGGTCGGGGCATCCGCACCACCACAGCTTCAATCGCCCCGTAAATCGAATCCTGTTAAGTCGTCTATCTGCGTGTTTATGAACACACCATTGCCATTCCTTAGGTGAGAATCGTGTCCGCACGGGGCGATATATTAGACAGAACACCCGGGGGAAAGGAATAGCATGAGCGATTTAATGGAAGTCGTACATCGGCTCGAGCGCGAGATGGCAGACCGAGCCTCCGCAGTTGAGAAGGAGGGGTTATGCCCAAAAAAGCGCCATGGATAACAAAGGATGTTCGCATAGTAGAAGCGATGGGGTGGCTAACCGGCGCTTGCAGCGTCGTGCTGACAGGTTTTGCTATCGCAGCAGTGCCCACCGGAGAGAAGGTCCCCGTCCACTACGGCGTTGACATGCAGCCGAACCGCTGGGGCTCTTCTGTCGAGCTGTTGCTCCTCCCTATTGTCATGCTGGCTTGCATCGCGCTTTTGGCCCTCGTTCTCCATCTGGTCAGTCCAGAGCATTGGAACCAGCCTGCCGGTCTCGAGAGCGACGAGAAGGATGCTTGGTATCTCGCAAGTGCTCGCTCGGTGGCCTGGTTTGAGCTCGAGTGCGGCGTTTTCTCGCTGCTTGCGGCCCTTAACCCGTTGTCCGACGACTGCAAGGCGATGATTGTCGGCGCTGTTGCATTCGAACTATTGCTTATTGCAACGCCCCTTATATTCACTGCAAGGTTTCGCAAGAGCAGAGGTAAGGGCAAGGCTCGGAAACTTTAGCGCCCCAGCGTGTTCCAATCGATAAAGAGCTCGCGACGAAGACTGCGCTGCGCATCAAGCTGGCGTCCGTCTTCTCGCGATACTCCAAGCCGATCTCCTCAAACAACATGCGCTTCACTATCTCGAAGTTCTTCTCATCGGCGATTTGCTGATACGTCAGCAACATGACGTTGAAACCCATTTGCTGCAATGCGGTGGCGCGATCGGAATCCGACATTGCGGCATCGGCCCCACCGTGCACAAGCCTGCCTTGGCACTCGACGACAAGCGGCTTCTTGTCACCCGTCTCCTCAAATAGGAAGTCTGCATAGCAGTTGTAGCGCCCGGCCAAACGCGCTGCCTTGCCCGAAAGGACAATGCGAGCATTGTTGCTAAAGGATCTGAGACCCTCGCCACCGGCGACGCGCGGCGTCGCAAGCAATAAGGACAGCTGAGCCTCAAACGGCGACGCGACAACCCCGGTCACACGCTCGACATCTTTAGGGCTCAGTTCAATCAGGCCATCAAGGCCTTCATGGCCGCCGACGAGGCGGTCCGCGGTCTCAACGACCACGACAGCGAGGTCGACACCCAGATCGCAACCGCCATCGACGAGCATCTTCGTGCCATCGACAGGCTGTGCCGATTCGGCATCGACGGTGGTTTCGGTGAGAAGCATCCGGTCAAGGAGTACTAGACCGCTGCACGGCCATGGAAGTAAAGTAAAAGAGGGCCGAACCAGAAGCAGTTCCCGGACAATTGGCGTCCGGCCAGACACTTCGGTTCGACCCTTTCTTCCAGGATTCTGTAACAGCTGATTGAATTGCAACGCGCTAGGGCAGGACAGTTCAAAACTAGCGGGGCGTGTCGCCGCGCGAGTAGTCACCGCGATCGACGACGCGATCGTCCATCTGTCGCGACACGGCGCCACCGCCGTGCGCCTGGCCGGTGGCGCGGACGCGGTCGTCACCGGCATCGGGAACGGAGCCGGCATAGCGGTTGCGAATCTCCCTTGCGTAGCCGCGGCGCGCAAGGAGCTCGTCGCGAACTGCGGGATCTTCGAGCTACTTCACTTCAAACCTTAAGAGCCTTCTCTCTGGCAGATCGGTCATCTTCATCGTATAGGTCCCGGGAAAAGCCTTCTCAAAACGGACGGTCTCGTAACCTTCGAAATAGTCGTTGGTGTTTTGCATCATGAATGGGACGAGCAACTCGTTCTCCGCCCCAACCTGTACAGCAAACGCAGCAGAACCGCCCAGCACCGGCATTGCCTGCGTTATCAGATCGGTATTGACCACAAAGTCATAGTTTGGCGCAGACTCCGGAACCAGATGCCAAACATACGCTTTGATTCCACCGTCGATATTATCCCTATTTCTGACACGCATCTTTACGGCGATAACGCACGTGATGTCGGCATCCTTCAGTCTCGTTTTCGTATCCACGGTGCCATATTTTGAATAATCGTCATGTGCTCGTTTGAGATACTCGCGCGGCGTGAGTAGTTCTGCCCCGTCTATGCAAAACGAATACCCATCAGTCACCACATCCTTCGATCCCAGAAACGCTCCATCCATCGAGAGCCATTCGCCCTCCGCGTAATATTTCTCAGGAATGACCGTCCGGTTCCCGTTAACGACGCTCACCCTCATGCCCGCAAGGCCGGCAGCAGCACAGCAAAAAAGCGCGAGCGCCGATCTTCTCGTCCACAGGGTCTTCTTCATCGCGCTCACGACCTTTCCCGAACTTCCACAACGGCACCGTCGCGCATGCAGTAAACCCGATCGGCCAGCTCCTCGAGCACCTCTCCGTCATGGCTGGACAGAAGGACCTCGCGACCCGTTGATGCCGCCATCGCCACAACGCGCTTGAGCATTTCCACGCCCGCTTCGTCGAGGGCATTCGTTGGCTCATCGAGAACAAGCAGCTTCGGCTTCTCCATAATCGCCGCAGCTATCCCCAGACGCTGCTTCATCCCAAGCGAGTATGCTCGGAACTTCTTTTTTTCGTCTGCATCGAGCCCCACGAGCCGCAGGGCAGAGCGAATGTCCTCGGGGGTGGCAACGCCCTTGATCTGAGCGATGAGTTCCAGATTGTCGTAGCCAGACAGATATCCCAAAAAGGAAGGCGCCTCGATCAACATCCCCAGACTCGGCGGGAACGAGATGTCCGCCCCAAGCCTTTGGCCATCGATAATGATCTCGCCCTCGGTAGGTCTAATCAATCCGCAGACCGCTCGCATGAGCATGGTCTTGCCCGAACCGTTTATCCCCTGAAGCCCGACCACAGTCCCAGGGTCAACCTCGATAGACACGTTGCGCAGGACATCGTTTTTGCCCATGCGCTTCGATACGTCCCTAACGATCACACTCATATCTTGTCCCTCTTTTCGATAAGGTCGGCCCTTCGAAACCACAGTCCACCCAACGATAGGCATAACGACATAATCACAATTGAAAACAAGCCACTCGAGCCCGTCGCAATTCCTTCTTTGACGATTCCACCCCAGCGCAACAGCATCAAGGCATTTCCCAGTAGCGCCCAATGCCGCGCATATGCCGAACAGATCAGGTAGCTCATTACAACCGCAAATGAAACTGACGGCCCAAGCACAAACCCAACCGTTGCCTGCACAAACGCAAGCGCCTCAAAAGCAAGAAAGAGACCTGCGAAAAACGGCAGTGCACCTGCTTCGCTCGCCTTGAGAAACCACGGCGCCAAATTAGCCAGCTGAAGCGACTCGCCATGGATGACCGCGCTGAACGAGGCACTCACCATCAAGCTCCAAATCACAACAGAGCAAACCACCACGAGCAGCGAAAATGCTGTTATCGCCGCCACTGAGATAAAACGCGAGACCCACCAAAGGGTTCTCGCCCGGCATCGGACAAGCGTTTGCAAACCAAACCCGTGCAACGATTCGGCGGGATAATCGAGTGTTGTATAGAGAATAAGCAGAATGAGAAATAGCCATCCTAGCGGAGGCACAAACATGACCCCGGGCCTAGGCTCAAACGGAGCAGATCCGGCAAACACGAGCGCAAGATTGTCCGCAAACCCCAAGGCATCCGTCCTGACCCCATACACAGAAGACAAACCGTAGGCGTACACCAGGTTCGCAACGGTCACTGCCGCAATCGCAATAAAGGTAATGATGTTCTTCTTCAAAACGGTCCTCAGGTCCGCGGCGACCAGCCTAAACAGCATCAGACCATCTCCCGCCTTTTCCACGCCCCAGAAAAAGCCAACGAAGCAAGGGTCAATAATATGATTTCCGCAAAACCGGCTCGAATGTCTGGCCAGTTATTCAGCGATTCCGACCTGATGCTGTTGAAGATATTGCAGTTAAACCCCACACAAGCCATTACGCCGAAGATCCAGCCATTTGCAAAATGCCACGCAACCATTAGCAGATACGGGACAATTATCGCTTTGATTCTGCTACGAAACAAAATTGAGAAGCCAGTTACAGCCATGGATAAAGTCCCGAGCGTGACCGCATCGAACAGCGTGTATGCAAGCACATATAACAAAGGATGTGAATAAAATAGACCGGAGAAATAGCTATGCAGGTAAAGCCCTACGTAGGTCGACTCATCGACCCGAGGAAGATACGCAGGAAAAAGCATCGAGACAATCAGGAAATTGACGAGCAGAGGAATGGCAGTCACTGTAAACGCGGAGAGGAAAGCAGACAGCACCTTTACGTTCACGTATGCCTTTCTGGAAACGCGCGTGCATATCTGCATGTCATAACCACTCAAACGCTCAAAGAGGCACGACCAAGATCCGGCCAACATTGCAAGCAGGGGCAGTGCATAGAAAAACACCGACGCAGACAGTGGCGCGTTCGCGCTCACAACAATCCAGTTACCGAAGCTGCTTTCACGTGTTTGACCGAGATAGTTTTTGGCTTGCATGCCAACGCCGTAACCAAAAGAAAGAAGGTTGTGACGTTCTTTTTCCAAATTTGCCCACGGCTCCAGCGCAGCAGCTATTGCAACTGCGACTGCAATCAAGAGAGCAAAGATAAAAGCTGGGCGTCTTATCGTTTTCGACAGCTCATATCTTACGAGCCTTTGGTTCATACGTCCTCCTCCCCCTTCCGACCCAGAAAGCCGGAAGGGAGCCAATTCAAACAACTATGCGGGAAGCTTGCGGAAATGCCCGACGCAGTCGGGGCTCCATACACCAATAACAGTGCCGTAGCCAGACTCCGCCCATGCAGTCAGTCGCGCCGCAGATCGCCCGTTCTCACGGACGAGGTTATACATTTCCCACTGTCCCTTGTGATTCGAACGATACGTTCCCTGAGTACAATTCATGCTGCCGCTACCGCTTGTGTTATACGCACCGTCTGTATATAACCGAAGCGGATTTCCCGTATAACCTTGGATATCCAGATAGAGCGATGAGGAATCATCCTTTTGACGGTAGCCAGTTGCACTCGTCCCGGCACATTGAAAACTAAATGCCCTATCGGCATTGTTCGTACAGGTCGTAATTCCCGTATCGGCGTTTTGAGTAATGCTGGAAACCTGAGAGGTGTCAAACTCCTCTTGCGCGAACGATGCAGCGGGAACCCCTAGGGACAGACCCGCAGCAATCGCCAAGCCGACTCCGATTCGAGCAATAGCGCTCCTTGGCTTAATCATGGCCTTCTCCAATCAAAAGCGGCTAACAATGCGTCGACGCACGGTAACCTTTGCATGAATGGAGAAAGATGTCTGTAAACACTCGCTATTGAGTTGATAATCCAGGCGTTTACACGTTATCTACCTGCGATAACAATGAAATAAGCTCTGCTTTGTTCTTGATCTTCAACTGGCGATAGGACGCGGATCGCAGCGCTTGCACCGTAGATGCAGCGTAACCGACATCCTGCGCAATGGCCTTTGTCGTTGCCCCCTCTGCCGTCATCAGCAAAATTTTCGACTGAACATCAGAAAGGGAGCGCGACGTAAGCAGGGCCAGCTGGCGCACGCGGGCCGTTTCGGTGGACCCGTTCGCCCGGTACTCCAAGACGGCCTTCTCGTCCTCAACCGAGCGGGCGAGCGCGATGTGCGTGACGAACATGGGCACAGACCAGCAGACGACCACCGTTGCCACGACGACATTGACGGCCGAACTTTGCCCCAGCAACGACGCGAGGAACAACGGCTCGAAAACCGTCAGATCCTGCGCCATGTTGAGCAAGACAGCCCAAACAGGAGCCGTCGCCCCGAAGCAAAGCATCCATATCCCAAGCATTTTGCGCTGCGGACAGCTACGCAGCACTATGTATGTGAGCAACATCCCCGTCAGCACCGCGAACCCATGGATTCGCCCCCTACTGGCCGCATAGATTGAAGCAGCGACACCTATTGACACCAACGGCACGATAGCCCGGACACGGGCATGCACCTTAAACGGACGCAGCCCAACGGCGAGCGAGACCGTAGATGCCACGCCGCACAGCAGGACCGGCGCAGCCATCAACGGAACGCGTATGCACATCAATGCCGCGATATAGATAAAAGACCATTCCACGGCAGACAGCACCGCCCATACGTACGGGCTTCCGAGCCAAATCGCTTCACCCGCTCTATCCAGCGCAGCGCCACGATTCGCTTTTCCACCCGCGTAGCGTAGCGACAGAAGCAGTCCGAGACCCAATGCGTAGCTTAAGAGGGAAAAGGCGACAGCCCGCGAAACACCGGACCCCCAATCGCTATCCGCCATTACCAAGGGCCCCGCCGCAAGGAGGATAAAGAATAATGTGAGCAGGTATCGAAACAGCCGGCGCGTTCGAGCTGATGCCACTATATCGTCAGCATGCCGCTGCGGTAGCTCATGCCCTACAGTATCGCCCCCACCCGCAAACAGCGCCACCAGCTCGCGTGAGCCCGCAACCGATGCCTTCCCGTATGCTCGGTGAAGCGTTGTTCGCACCGTCGATGGCTTCGTACCCGTCTCCCTGGCAATTTCCGCCGGCGTTTTCCCTTTGAGCAGCAGTCGAACAAACTGCTCTTCTCGAGGCGACAGGGAGGGAGAAAACGCCCCCGCATCGAATGTGTCGGACG